>NZ_JAMQYE010000003.1 GCF_023721795.1 Zeimonas sediminis | reverse complement strand
CGCGCCCGGAAAGCAAAAAAGCCACCCTGTGGGGTGGCTTTTTTGCGTCGGAGAGGAGTGCCTGACGATGTCCTACTTTCACGAGCGAGGTGCTCACTATCATCGGCGCTGCGGCGTTTCACGGTCCTGTTCGGGATGGGAAGGGGTGGTTCCACCGCGCTATGGTCATCAGGCATGACTTGTTGCTCTCTCGTGGGCGGTGAGGCACACGCGAGGGCCAATTCGAGGAGAAGATAGCGAGACAGTCTTCGTGTCTGGCGCCGCTTGCGGTGAGGCAAGCGGTGCGATCGTGGGTGACGATCGGCTTGGTTTGCGTGCGGGTGACACGCAAGAGAGTTGTGAGTTGCACCGAACAACGTTGCGGCTCAAGCACTGCTTGAATGCAAAGTTATAGGGTCAAGCCTCACGGGCAATTAGTACTGGTTAGCTTAACGCATTACTGCGCTTCCACACCCAGCCTATCAACGTCCTGGTCTCGAACGACCCTTCAGGGGGATCAAGTCCCCAGGGAAATCTCATCTTCAGGCGAGTTTCCCGCTTAGATGCTTTCAGCGGTTATCTCTTCCGCACATAGCTACCCTGCGATGCCACTGGCGTGACAACAGGTACACCAGAGGTGCGTCCACTCCGGTCCTCTCGTACTAGGAGCAGGCCCCGTCAAATTTCCAACGCCCACAGCAGATAGGGACCAAACTGTCTCACGACGTTTTGAACCCAGCTCACGTACCTCTTTAAATGGCGAACAGCCATACCCTTGGGACCGGCTACAGCCCCAGGATGAGATGAGCCGACATCGAGGTGCCAAACACCGCCGTCGATATGAACTCTTGGGCGGTATCAGCCTGTTATCCCCAGAGTACCTTTTATCCGTTGAGCGATGGCCCTTCCATTCAGAACCACCGGATCACTAGGTCCTGCTTTCGCACCTGCTCGACTTGTCAGTCTCGCAGTCAAGCACGCTTTTGCCCTTGCACTTTAGGCACGATGTCCGACCGTGCCAAGCGTACCTTCGAACTCCTCCGTTACGCTTTGGGAGGAGACCGCCCCAGTCAAACTGCCTACCATGCACTGTCCCCGACCCGGATGACGGGCCAAGGTTAGAACCGCAAACAAACCAGGGTGGTATTTCAAGGACGGCTCCACGGAAACTGGCGTTCCCGCTTCAAAGCCTCCCACCTATCCTACACAAATCGGTTCACAGTCCAATGCAAAGCTACAGTAAAGGTTCATGGGGTCTTTCCGTCTAGCTGCGGGGAGATTGCATCATCACAAACATTTCAACTTCGCTGAGTCTCGGGAGGAGACAGTGTGGCCATCGTTACGCCATTCGTGCAGGTCGGAACTTACCCGACAAGGAATTTCGCTACCTTAGGACCGTTATAGTTACGGCCGCCGTTTACCGGGGCTTCGATCAAGAGCTTGCACCCCATCACTTAACCTTCCGGCACCGGGCAGGCGTCACACCCTATACGTCCACTTTCGTGTTAGCAGAGTGCTGTGTTTTTGGTAAACAGTCGCAGCCACCGATTTTTTGCAACCCTTTCGCCCTCGTGTTGTTCACACTCAAGCTACCAGGGCACACCTTCTCCCGAAGTTACGGTGTCAATTTGCCGAGTTCCTTCTCCCGAGTTCTCTCAAGCGCCTGAGAATACTCATCTCGCGCACCAGTGTCGGTTTGCGGTACGGTCTCTCTGAGCTGAAGCTTAGAGGCTTTTCCTGGGACCCCTTCCAGTTGCTTCGCGAGCAAGCTCGCTCGTCTCGATCCCTCGGCATACGCCCGGCGGATTTGCCTACCGGACACCTACAGACCAAGAACCGGGACTTCCAACACCCGGACAACCTTCCACGATCCGTCCCCCCATCGCACTCAGAGACGGTGCTGGAATATTAACCAGCTTCCCATCAGCTACGGCTTTCGCCCTCACCTTAGGGGCCGACTCACCCTACGCCGATGAACGTGGCGTAGGAAACCTTGCGCTTACGGCGAGCGGGCTTTTCACCCGCTTTAACGCTACTCATGTCAGCATTCGCACTTCTGATATCTCCAGCAAGCCTTACGACTCACCTTCACAGACGTACAGAACGCTCCCCTACCACTTGTCAAAGACAAGTCCGCAGCTTCGGTTAACCGCTTAGCCCCGTTACATCTTCCGCGCAGGACGACTCGATCAGTGAGCTATTACGCTTTCTTTAAAGGGTGGCTGCTTCTAAGCCAACCTCCTGACTGTTTTAGCCTTCCCACTTCGTTTCCCACTTAGCGGTTATTTGGGACCTTAGCTGGCGGTCTGGGTTGTTTCCCTCTCGACCTCGGACGTTAGCACCCGAGGACTGTCTGCCGTGCTGGCACTTCCGGGTATTCGGAGTTTGCTATGGCGCGGTAAGCCTAAACGACCCCCGCAACCATTACAGTGCTCTACCCCCCGGAGCGATACACGACGCACTACCTAAATAGTTTTCGGGGAGAACCAGCTATTTCCAGGTTTGTTTAGCCTTTCACCCCTACCCACAGCTCATCCGCTACTTTTGCAACAGTAGTCGGTTCGGACCTCCAGTAAGTGTTACCTCACCTTCATCCTGGCCATGGGTAGATCACCTGGTTTCGGGTCTACGCCCAGCGACTGGATCGCCCTATTCGGACTCGGTTTCCCTGCGCCTTCCCTATACGGTTAAGCTCGCCACTGAACGTAAGTCGCTGACCCATTATACAAAAGGTACGCCGTCACCCGTTTCCGGGCTCCGACTGTTTGTATGCATGCGGTTTCAGGATCTATTTCACTCCCCTCCCGGGGTTCTTTTCGCCTTTCCCTCACGGTACTTGTTCACTATCGGTCGATCACGAGTATTTAGCCTTGGAGGATGGTCCCCCCATCTTCAGACAGGATTTCACGTGTCCCGCCCTACTTCTCGTGCGCTCAGTACCACCGATCCGTTTTCGCGTACGGGGCTATCACCCTCTGTCGCCGGACTTTCCATTCCGTTCCGCTAACGTATCGGCTATCACGCACAGGCTGCTCCGGTTTCGCTCGCCACTACTTCCGGAATCTCGGTTGATTTCTTTTCCTGCAGCTACTTAGATGTTTCAGTTCGCTGCGTTCGCCTCCACGCGCCTATGTATTCAGCGCGGGATGACCCTTGCGGGCCGGGTTTCCCCATTCGGAAATCCGCGGATCAAAGCTCGTTTGTCAGCTCCCCGCGGCTTATCGCAGACTACGACGTCCTTCATCGCCTGTGATCGCCAAGGCATCCACCACATGCACTTATTCGCTTGACCCTATAACTTTGCAGACTCGCAACGAGTCGGGCCAAGTCAGCGCTTGCCGCATATTCTCGGTTCACTCAAGAACCAAAAATTCGTTGTGATGCAATCACAACCCGTATCCATTCAAAAAGACTGAATACGATATCTTCTCTCGAATTGTTAAAGAGCTCCGACTCGCCCCAACACAGGAACGATGGACCAGCGCGCTCGCAACGCGAACGCGCTCGCCGATCCCCCCTGCCCCAACGGGCCGGCTGACACGACAACTTCCAGACCAGGATTGTTCCCCAGCCCGACCCGACCCACGCAAAGGTGGTGGAGGTGAACGGGATCGAACCGATGACCCCCTGCTTGCAAAGCAGGTGCTCTCCCAGCTGAGCTACACCCCCAATCGAGCCGGTGGTGGTGGGTCTGGTTGGACTCGAACCAACGACCCCCGCCTTATCAAGACGGTGCTCTAACCAGCTGAGCTACAGACCCAGTTGTCTGCCACTTCTTCCAACAGCCGATAAGTGTGGGCGCCTGCACTACTGGCGCATTCTCTCTGGAAAGGAGGTGATCCAGCCGCACCTTCCGATACGGCTACCTTGTTACGACTTCACCCCAGTCATGAGCCCTGCCGTGGTAAGCGCCCTCCTTGCGGTTAGGCTACCCACTTCTGGCAAAACCCACTCCCATGGTGTGACGGGCGGTGTGTACAAGACCCGGGAACGTATTCACCGCGACATGCTGATCCGCGATTACTAGCGATTCCGACTTCATGCACTCGAGTTGCAGAGTGCAATCCGGACTACGATCGGTTTTCTGGGATTGGCTCCCCCTCGCGGGTTGGCGACCCTCTGTACCGACCATTGTATGACGTGTGAAGCCCTACACATAAGGGCCATGAGGACTTGACGTCATCCCCACCTTCCTCCGGTTTGTCACCGGCAGTATCCCTAGAGTGCCCTTGCGTAGCAACTAAGGAAAAGGGTTGCGCTCGTTGCGGGACTTAACCCAACATCTCACGACACGAGCTGACGACAGCCATGCAGCACCTGTGTCCAGGTTCCCTTTCGGGCACCAATCCATCTCTGGAAAGTTCCTGGCATGTCAAGCGTAGGTAAGGTTTTTCGCGTTGCATCGAATTAATCCACATCATCCACCGCTTGTGCGGGTCCCCGTCAATTCCTTTGAGTTTTAACCTTGCGGCCGTACTCCCCAGGCGGTCTACTTCACGCGTTAGCTGCGTTACCAAGGAAATGAATCCCCGACAACTAGTAGACATCGTTTAGGGCGTGGACTACCAGGGTATCTAATCCTGTTTGCTCCCCACGCTTTCGTGCATGAGCGTCAGTGTCATCCCAGGAGGCTGCCTTCGCCATCGGTGTTCCTCCGCATCTCTACGCATTTCACTGCTACACGCGGAATTCCACCTCCCTCTGACGCACTCTAGCCGTGCAGTCACAAATGCAGTTCCCAGGTTGAGCCCGGGGATTTCACATCTGTCTTGCACAGCCGCCTGCGCACGCTTTACGCCCAGTAATTCCGATTAACGCTCGCACCCTACGTATTACCGCGGCTGCTGGCACGTAGTTAGCCGGTGCTTATTCTTCCGGTACCGTCATCCCCCCGGGGTATTAACCCAGGAGATTTCTTTCCGGACAAAAGTGCTTTACAACCCGAAGGCCTTCTTCACACACGCGGCATTGCTGGATCAGGCTTGCGCCCATTGTCCAAAATTCCCCACTGCTGCCTCCCGTAGGAGTCTGGGCCGTGTCTCAGTCCCAGTGTGCCTGGTCGTCCTCTCAGACCAGGTACGGATCGTCGCCTTGGTGAGCCTTTACCCCACCAACTAGCTAATCCGACATCGGCCGCTCCGATAGCGCGAGGCCCGAAGGTCCCCCGCTTTCCACCGTAGTGCGTATGCGGTATTAATCCGGCTTTCGCCGGGCTATCCCCCACTACCGGGCACGTTCCGATGCTTTACTCACCCGTTCGCCACTCGCCACCAGGCCGAAGCCCGTGCTGCCGTTCGACTTGCATGTGTAAGGCATGCCGCCAGCGTTCAATCTGAGCCAGGATCAAACTCTTTAGTTCGATCTGTTTCAAAGTCGACTTCAAAAGAAGTCTCGCTCAACGGAATCGACATTCATTGGCGTGAACCAATGGATATCTTCTTACCGTGTGAGCATCTGATTTTTCCGAGAACCAGGGACAAGCCCCGGTACCCGCCCAACCACCCCCGGCAAAACCGGCGGCAGCAGGCTTGGCGCTCTCGCCCAGACGCCCACACTTATCGACTGCTGGATTGTTAAAGAACTCGATCGCGCTGCATTTGCAG